>NZ_QHJI01000050.1:0-726 GCF_003947535.1 Amycolatopsis sp. WAC 04169
TCGGCGTCCTGCTCGATCGAACCGGACTCACGCAGGTCGGAGACCATGGGCTTCTTGTCCGTGCGCTGCTCGGGACCACGGTTCAGCTGGGAGAGCGCGATGACCGGGATCTCCAGCTCCTTCGCCAGGAGCTTGAGGTTGCGGGACATGTCCGAGACCTCCTGCTGCCGGCTCTCGGCGCGCTTCGAACCGCCGGACTGCATCAGCTGGAGATAGTCGATGACGACCAGCTTGAGGTCGTTGCGCTGTTTGAGGCGACGGCACTTGGCGCGGATCTCCATCATCGACAGGTTCGGGGAGTCGTCGATGTAGAGCGGGGCGGCCGACACGTCGGGCATCCGGCGCGCCAGTCGCGTCCAGTCGTCGTCCGTCATCGTGCCCGACCGCATGTGGTGCAGCGCGACTCGTGCCTCGGCGGACAGCAGACGCATCGCGATCTCGTTGCGCCCCATTTCGAGCGAGAAGATGACGCTCGGCAGGTTGTTCTTGATCGATGCGGCGCGCGCGAAGTCCAGCGCGAGGGTCGACTTGCCCATCGCGGGGCGTGCGGCGATGACGATCATCTGGCCCGGATGCAGGCCGTTGGTCAGCGAGTCGAAGTCGGTGAACCCGGTGGGCACCCCGGTCATCTCGCCGCTGCGCGACCCGATCGCCTCGATCTCGTCGAGCGCGCCTTCCATGATGTCGCCGAGCGGCAGGTAGTCCTCGCTCGTGCGCTGCTCGGTG
>NZ_QHJI01000051.1:0-726 GCF_003947535.1 Amycolatopsis sp. WAC 04169
CGGGACACGGGAGGCCGTGTACTGGAAGGCCGACCTGGACATCGACTGCGACGGCCGGCCCGGCGACCGCTGCAACGGCCGTACCGACCCGGAGTTCAGCCCCGCCACCGCGTACACGGAGTCCGACGGCCGCCCGCTGGACGCCGAACGCCTGCCCTACGTCGTCGTGCCCGGCCCGAGCGACACCTGGGACCCCGGGGAGGACCACGTCCGCGGCGGGTCACTCGCCGCCCTGGTCCACGGGGACCGGGTGCGGTACGCGGTCGTCGGCGACGTGGGCCCTACCGACCTCACCGGCGAGGCCTCCTACGCCGCCGCGCGTTCCCTGGGCATCCCGGCCGACCCGGCGGGCGGCGGTGCGGCCTCCGACGTGACGTACATCGTCTTCAAGGACAGCGAGGTGACGCCCGTGGAGGACACCGCCGCGGCCGAGAAGGCGGGCGAACGACTGGCGCGGAGGTTCGCGTCCGGGGGCTGAGCGGGCTTGTGACCCGGTGCGCTCCGCCGCCCGGTGCCGGCGGAACCGCCGCCCGGACCGCCCTGCCCCCGCTCCGCAGACGGCGCCCGCGAGGCCACGGCCCCGCGGCGCCCGCCCGGCCTGGGGCTGACCCGGCCTTCGATCGTCCGGCTGACCCGGCTTCCGGCTGATCTGACCTTCGATCACCGGGCTTCTGGTCGACCCGGCCTTCGATCACCCGACTTCTCGTCGCCCCGGTCTCCGATCGC
>NZ_QHJI01000052.1:0-725 GCF_003947535.1 Amycolatopsis sp. WAC 04169
CGCAGTTGACGATGTTGCCGGTGCCGGCCTCGCGCGGGTCCACGTGGCCGTAGTGGATCCGTGCGACCAGCCACTTCTCGGCGAGGAAGATCCGCTGGAGGGGAAGGGCCTCGGCCTCCCGCTCGGGGATCCAGCGCGGGTTCGTGATCAGGTCCGGGACCAGGTGCTCGGCGACCGCGTAGGCGTCGAGGTGGTCGCGGACCGTGCCGTAGACGCGGACCAGCGCGTGCGTCATCAGGGTGTCGTCGGTGACGTGGCCGTCGCCCTTGTGGTACGGCGCGACGGGGCGGGCGGTGCGCCAGGCGTCGCCGTTCCAGGGGCCGACGACGCCGTGGACGCGGCCGCCGTGGCGTTCGAGGATCTGCTCGGGGGAGTAGCCCTCGACGGGGCCGCCGAGCGCGTCGCCGACGGCCGCGCCGACGAGGGCGCCGGTGACGCGCTCGTCGAGGGGCGCGGTGATGCCGTGGTCCGGGGTGGTGGGGGTCATGGCGTGGTGGCTCGTCCTTCCGGTGGGGACGGTTGCGTGGCGTGCAGGGCGGCGGCCAGCTCGACCAGGTCGGGGCCGGTGAGCCGGGGCAGTACGCAGCCGGGCAGGGTGCGGCAGGCGTCCCGCCAGGACGCGGGGACCGAGGCGCCGCCGCCGAGCGCGCCGGTGAGGGCGCCGGCCAGCGCGGGGGCGGAGTCCGCGACGCGGGACAGACAGGCCGCCGCCGGTACCGCCTCGG
>NZ_QHJI01000053.1:0-702 GCF_003947535.1 Amycolatopsis sp. WAC 04169
GAGCATCCCCATTTCCCTGGCCCAGGCCATACTGTGCGCCCGTGCCGCTTCGAGGTGCGGATTCATCCTGGCCGGATGCGGCAGGTAGAACTCGGGCAAGGTGAAAGCCTGCATCTGCGACTGCCTCCCGGGCCGGGGTCGGATCCGTTCCGACGTTTCCAGCCCGCCGCCGCGCCGGGCAACCGTCCACCCGAGCGATTCGGTGCGCCATGGAGTGAATCAGTCCCAGAGTGACTCGGGATCGACATACGGCGCGAGCAATCCGGTCAATATCTCGTCACCGTTCCCGTTCAACGCGTCCTCGGCGATCCGACGGGCGACACCGACGAGGAAATCGGCGGCCTGCACCCGCGGATCGGTCCGGGAATCCACGAATTTCACCCCGGCCAATCCCGGCCTCGCCTCGATCCGGGCGAGCCGGTCCCCTTTGAGCGACGGTTGTTCGTCGTGGACGAGGAAGACCGGCTCCCCACCCGCGCTCCAGTACTCGATGGCGCGGAGGATCGCGGGCACCAGCGGATCGAGGATCTTGGCGTCACGCGCCCGGCCGACCTTCGCCCTCAATTCCGCGCTGTCCCCGGCCATCGCGAAGAACGACCCCGCCGCCGGATCGCGACGGTTCCTGGTCCGCAGCACGTCGTTGAACGCGGCGAGGAGCTCGTCGTCAGGCCGGATTTCCGGGCCGGCGAGCGCCCGGAGTTC
>NZ_QHJI01000054.1:0-698 GCF_003947535.1 Amycolatopsis sp. WAC 04169
TCTTCTCGTACAGCGTCCGCAGGAACCGCCCGTTCCCCAACTCGTCGCTCCACCCCTGGTCCACCACGTGCCCCGCGATCGACCGCAGTTCGTCGAGGGCCTCCTCGTCCCACACGTCCCCGTTCTCCGCCGCGAGCACCTCCCCGATCGAGGTCAGCTCCAGCGGCCGGTACGACGGAAAGTCCACCCGCGTCGTGAAGCGCGAGGACAGCCCGGGATTGGCGCCCAGCAGCCGGTCCATGCCCTCCGGATAGCCGGCCAGGATCACCACCAGGTGGTCCCGGTTGTCCTCGGCCCGCTTCAGCAGCACCTGCAGCGCCTCGTCGCCGTACGCGTCGCCCTTGCCGTACCCGGAGTTGGACAGCGCGTACGCCTCGTCGACGAAGAGGACGCCGCCGAGCGCGGAGTCGATCAGCTCGTTCGCCTTCACGGCGGTCTGGCCCAGGTACTCCCCGACCAGATCGGCCCGCTGCGCCTCCACCAGGTGGTCGCCGCCGAGCAGCCCGAGGGCGTAGAAGACGCGGCCCAGGATGCGGGCCACGGTGGTCTTGCCGGTGCCGGAGGGGCCGGAGAAGACGAAGTGACGTTTGGGCGGCTGCACCGGCAGGCCCTGCCCGGCCCGCAGCCGGGCCATGTTCAGCTGCGCGGACAGCGCCTTGACCTGACGCTTCACCGGTTCGAGGCCCACCATCCTCTCC
>NZ_QHJI01000055.1:0-694 GCF_003947535.1 Amycolatopsis sp. WAC 04169
GGGGGGGGTCGGTCGCGTGGGGTGGGAGTGAGTGGGGGGGGTGGCGTGTCGGGTCGAAAGGGTGGGTGGAGTTCTGGGTGTGTTTGCCTGCGGCGCCTGTGCGGGTTCGGTGGGGGTGCGCGGTGCGCGGTGCGGTGCGTTGGGGGTCGGGGCCGCGTCGGGGGGTGGCCGTCCCCGCGTCGGCGCGGAAACCGGGGGCCAGCGGGCGTTGGGGCGTTGGTCACCCAACCGCGGCGGGGCCCAGTCGTGCCTCCCTCAGTGCCTGAACGGCCTGGGAGGTACCCCCAGGCGGCACGGGTGGGCGCAGCGGCACCCCGCTGCGCCGGGCTCGCGACCCGGCCCCGGCGTGCCCGAGGGCACTCCGGGGTCGGCTGCCGTGGTCGTCAGTTCGTGAGGCGGCTCAGTGCCTCCTCGACCGTTACCTCCTCGCGCTCCCCCGTTCGGCGGTCCTTGAGTTCGACCACGCCCTCCGCCGCGCGGCGGCCGGCGACCAGGATCTGGGGGACGCCGATGAGTTCCGCGTCGGTGAACTTCACGCCGGGAGAGACGCCCGCGCGTTCGTCCACCAGGGCGCGGACGCCCGCCGCGGCCAGCTTGTCGGAGATTTCCAGGGCCAGCTCGGTCTGCAGGGCCTTGCCCGCGGCGACGACGTGGACGTCGGCCGGGGCGACCTCCTTGGACCAGACGAGGCCCT
>NZ_QHJI01000056.1:0-688 GCF_003947535.1 Amycolatopsis sp. WAC 04169
CGGCGCAGCATGCGCAGGAGCGGTGTCAGCCGCTCGCGGTCGAGGCCGCTGCGGCGGGCGATCTTGGTGTCGGTGACACCGGAGGTGTGCCGCGCCACCGTCTCCAGGACGCGCAGGGCGTCCTGGGCCGAGTGGTGCGGCGCGGTCGGCCTGTGCTGCAGCGCCACGGTGGTATCCCCCTGCGCTCGCTGGTGCATCCCTGCGTTCACGATAGCCGCCAAGAGGCCTCTCGTGAGGGGGTGTTGAGCGGATTCCGGGGCTCCCATCTGCGGCGCTGGCCCGCTGGCATATGCCGGGGGCCAGCCCCAACGTCCCGACCTCGGACGTTGGGGCGGTGACGCCCTGCAATTACAGGACCGCGCTGAGAAACTCCCGCGTGCGGTCGTGCTCCGGCTCGCTGAAGATCTTCTCCGGCGCCCCGGCCTCGATGACCCGGCCAGAGTCGAACATCAGGACCTGGTCCGAGATGTCCCGGGCGAAGTTCATCTCGTGGGTCACGCAGAGCATGGTGATGTCCGTGGTGCGCGCGATGTCCCGCAGCAGGTCCAGGACGCCCGCGACCAGCTCCGGGTCGAGCGCCGAGGTCACCTCGTCCAGCAGCAGAACCTTCGGGCGCATCGCCAGCGCCCGGGCGATCGCCACCCGCTGCTGCTGGCCGCCGGAGAGCTGGGCCGGGCGGGCGGCGCAC
>NZ_QHJI01000057.1:0-686 GCF_003947535.1 Amycolatopsis sp. WAC 04169
CATGACCTCGAGGATCACCGCGCCGAGGTTGATGGCGAGTACGGCGTTCCAGAAGGTCATGCCGAAGCCGAGGGTCGCGCCGATGAGGAAGCTGGCCAGGGTGGAGAGCTGGCCGAAGCGCTGGGTCGCCACCGAGAACCAGTGGAACCGGGCCGTCTGCGGCACGCGGGCCAGCGCGTGGTCGTCGTGTCCTGAAGAGGACGCCATGGGGACTCCAGAGGGGCGGGGCGCCGGATGAGGTGAGCCGAGACTAGGCCGCCGCCCCCGGGCGGTCACCGTGCATCAGGCACCGGTTCGCGGCATCGGCAGGGCACCGCGCACAGTCGGGCGGTGGCCACGGACCGGGGCGGACGCGTCGGCGGTGCGGTCGCCACGGTCGTCGCCGCCCGGCTGTGCGCCTCGCACCTTGTGCCCCTCGGCGGGCCCGCGCAGGGTGGGCCGACCGCCCCACCCGCCCCCTGGAGGTGCTGTGAAGCTCACGGTCGTGCTCCCCGTCATCACCGACGCGTTCACCGAGGAGGTCCGCCGCGAGGTGGGCGCCTGGGTGTCGCCCGGCACGGAGGTCGAGGTCCGCCGCATCGCGCGGGGCACCGCCTCCATCGAGTCCGAGTACGACGAGGCCCTCGCCGGCCCTGGCATCCTCGACGCGGTGGGTGAAGCCGCCGCGGACGGCCTGGACGCGGTGT
>NZ_QHJI01000058.1:0-686 GCF_003947535.1 Amycolatopsis sp. WAC 04169
CCCTGCTGCGCGAGGCGGCCCCGCAACTGCGCGGTTTCACCGACCACGCGGCGGTGACCGGACAGGACGCGCTCCAGGCGCACTACGTGGAGGTCTTCGACTTCAGGAACCGGCACAGCCTGTACCTGAGCTGGTGGACCGACGGCGACACCCGCAACCGGGGAATGTCCCTGGTCCGCTTCAAGGAGCTGTACCGGCGGCACGGCCTGGAGTTCACCGGGGAGGAGCTGCCGGACTTCCTGCCGGCCGTCCTGGAGTTCGCCTCCCGCACCGGGGACCTGACCATGCTCACCGAGCACCGCGACGCCCTGGACCAGCTCCGCTCCCGCCTCACCGCCTTCGGCACGCCCTACGCGTGCGTCCTGGACGCCGTGTGCGCCACCCTGCCGCCCGCACCGACCGGAGCCCGCCGATGAACGTCTTCCTGTGGGGCGTCCTGCCCTACGCCGCCTTCGCGCTGCTGATCGCGGGCCTGGTCTGGCGGCACCGCTACGACCGCTTCGGCTGGACGACCCGCTCCTCGCAGGTCTACGAGTCCAAGCTGCTCAACATCGCCTCGCCGGTCTTCCACTACGGCATCCTCTTCGTGCTCGCCGGCCACCTGATCGGCCTGTTCGTCCCGGCGTCCTGGACACGGTCGATCGGCATCGACGAGCACGCCTACCACCTGTTCTCGCTCTACGGCG
>NZ_QHJI01000059.1:0-684 GCF_003947535.1 Amycolatopsis sp. WAC 04169
GGCGCCGTACACGGCCGCCCCGAGCCCGGCCGGGCCGCCGCCGATCACCACCAGGTCGTAGAAGTCGGCCGTCGGCGTGGTCGCCAGACCCACACGGGCGGCCAGCTCGGGTGCCTCGGGTTCCACCAGCGGGGTCCCGTCCGGCGTGATCACCACCGGCAGCCGCTGCCCGTCCTGCCCGGCCGCCGAGAGCAGCCGCCGTCCCTCCGGCTCGTCCGAGGAGTACCAGCGGTAGGGCACCTGGTTGCGGGCCAGGAACTCCCGGACCTCCGAGGACCGCGCCGACCAGCGGTGCCCGACGACCTTGGTGCTGGGCACCGGACGGTGGTCGCCGGTGCGCCAGGCCTGGAGCAGGTCGTCCAGGACCGGGTAGAGCTTCTCCTCGGGCGGGTCCCAGGGCTTGAGCAGGTAGTGGTCCAGGTCGACGACGTTGATCGCGTCGATCGCCGCCTCGGTGTCCGCGTACGCCGTCAGCAGCACCCGGCGGGCGCCCGGGTACACGTCCATGGCCTGCTCCAGGAACTCGATGCCGTTCATCTGCGGCATGCGGTAGTCCGCGAGGATCACGGCCACCAGGTCCCCGCGCAGCTTGAGCTCGCGCAGCGCCTCCAGCGCCGACTCGCCGGACTCCGCGCGCACGATCCGGCAGGTGGCGCCGTAGCGTCGCCGCAGGTCGCGGGCGAC